>NZ_LZHN01000060.1:0-1149 GCF_001690435.1 Gilliamella sp. Nev3-1
AGATTCAAAATAAATATTTTGAATTAAGTGATAATTTAAAAAAAGAAATTGAATCTATTAATACAAATATTAACACAATCTTAGTAGAATCAATTTCTAGAATTCAAATGATAATTAATAATTCATTGGCTATTTTTATAAAAAACATATATCCAAACGACCCAATAGAACCAAAATTACTTATTAATAATAAAAAATATATATTTGATTGTGGTGATGACAGAGGAACAGGTAAAGGATTTTCCAATTTAATATCGTTGGACTTAGCTTTTCTAGCTAATACACTTCTACCGTGCCTTATTCATGATAGTTTATTATTTAAAAACTTAGGTATTTCTGCGGTTGAAAATTTAATAGACACTTATTTTTTATTTAAAAAGCAGATATTTATTTCGATTGATGAAGTCAAAAAGTATAAAAAAGAAATGCAAGAAATAGTTTATGATTCAATGTTTTTAAAATTAGATAAAGATAATACAGCATTTAAAGTCAATTGGAAAAAGAATATTTAAAAGTTTGTGTGTATGCACGTACTCAGATTATTTAACAGAGCATTATTAACGTTACACTCGAAATTCTAAAGAAAGCTACTAAATATAGTGCGTGTACATTATCGTTTTTCGTTACCATGAACTAGTCCTGTAAATCTTAAAGATAAACACAATTCTTTTATTGATACTGCCAAAAACTCGAAAGAGAGAACTGTAGAATTAGAACATATGATATTGAAGTTACTTATCAAAAATTTTTGTATCGTTTTAATAAAGTGAAGTATTCTATATTAGATAATTTCGATGAAGATTTATACTGTGAAAATTTTAGTAAATATAAAAACATGGGATGAACCAATTCGTCTTAAGGGTTTATTTGAAAGTAAATCTTTAAAAAGCATATAAGGTTGAAATTGGGAATGGTAGAAATAATGACTGCGTTGATGTGGTTCTAGACACTGAACACAACCCTAGTTCGCCTCCTGTCCAGTTATTTAATGATGACATATATTGTAAAAAAATAGTTCAAGAAGTTTATGGACGGAGTAAAATTGTCTAATTTATACAAATTTTCTCTCCTAACTTAGTTTTCTCCAAACAGTATTAAGTTGAATTTAAGAAAGAATTTGAATATTATGTAGTAGTATCATTTGTATTA
>NZ_LZHN01000061.1:0-1079 GCF_001690435.1 Gilliamella sp. Nev3-1
TAAAAAAACGTAACAAAAATAGCTTTATCGCTATTTTCTTGATATTTTGAGCCGTTGCGGCCAATAAACACTGCATTTGAACCTGCGCTCTTCCTCTAAATCGTGCATAGCGATGTCCGTGATGTTGTTTAGCATCAGCAAAGCTGCGCTCTATCGTTTCTTTTCGCCGAGCATAGACTTTTTTACCCCACTGACTTAAACGAATCTCGTTGGCTTTCTCTTTATCTGCTTCCCAGATATGCCGTGTGATGACTTTCTGTGTATTTTTACTCTGTGTACACTGTGACAATAACGGACAGATTTTGCAGGTTGTTGCATCAGAATGATAATGACGATAACCTTCTCTGCTGGTAGTTTTATATATTAATGTTTGCCCGTTTGGGCAAGTATAAGTATCGTTTTGACTGTTATAGATAAACTGCTTTTTTCTGATGGGATTCGCACCATGGGTGGGACGACGATAACCCAACACCGGATATATCTGCTCTGCCAGCAGTAAATGGCAAATGGGAGCCGTAAAATAACCCGCATCAAGGCCGACACCAACCGGATTAAAGCCAAACCGCTCTAACTGGCGTTTTAATCGAGCCATGTAAGGCTGGGAATCATGGATATTTCCAGCTGTGACATAGGTATCGGTAATTAAATTATGTTTGCCATCAACCGTTCGGTGCTCTAAGTAGAAGAACCCTTTAGGCTTGCCTTCCCGATGCATAAAGCCACTGTCCGGAACTGTTGTACTGACTTTAACATCCTTGTATTTCTCTACCGTCGATGGCTTTAAGGCTTTTTTCCGTTTAATTCTCTTTCTGTGTTGATGGCTTGATTAAGGGCATCAATATATTGACTGGGCTCAACAATACGCTGCTCATTACGTGCTTTGCCTTTATTGGCATTTGCTTTTAGGTGAGTACTGTCCGTATATAATACCCGACCACTTATCAACCCTTTGACAATGGCCTGCTCAACAATATTATCAAAAATCTGTTGATAGATTTCACTGTCATTAAACCGACGGCGACGATTTTGACTAAGTGTTGAGGCGTCAATCACTTTTTCGGTTAATCCCATTCCCAGAA
>NZ_LZHN01000062.1:0-17100 GCF_001690435.1 Gilliamella sp. Nev3-1
AAATTCTGGCCCATTATCGACCCGTATTTTTAATGGATACCCATGATATTCGGCCAGTTTATCTAAGTAACGGGTAATCCTTCCTGCTGGTAAGCTTACTGCAATATCAATACCTAACGCCTCACGATTAAAGTCATCGATGACATTGAATGTTCTAAAGCGACGTTGATTACGGCTACTGTCACTCATAAAATCCATTGACCAACAGTCACTTTGTTTATTGGGGACTAATAATCTTTCTGGGCATCGTGGAGGAATGCGTTTTTTACGCTTTACCCTGAGATTAAGCTTTAATTCACAATACACCCGATATACCCGTTTATGATTCCATTGATAGCCGAGCTTTCTGATACGATTAAAACATTTAGGAAAGCCCCAACGTAAATGCCGGTCTGTGATAGCATTCAACACCGAAACAATCGCCGAATCATCCTGTAACTTAGCTTGATAATAGTAAGCACAACGGCTTAAACCAACAATGGCACAACTCATTGCAATAGTAACCGAATGATTTTGTTGTAGTTGCTGTGCCCACATTTTACGTGCCTTGGTGGGCACTAAAGCTTTTTTATGATTTCTTCCTGAAGCTGGGATCTTAAGCTCAGTTCGGCAAACATCTGTTTAAGCTTGCGGTTTTCAGCCTCCAGCTCCTTTAAGCGTTTGATATCCGACGTTTCCATTCCGCTGTATTTTTCTCGCCATTTATAGAAAGTTGAATTACCCATGCCATATTTACGGCACAGTTCTTTAACGGGAATACCCGCTTCAGCTTCTTTTAAAATAGCGATGATTTGATGTTCAGTCATTTTTTTCATAATTAAATCCCCTTTACTTGTATCATAGAGAATTTTCTACTTTTTTGCTGTACTATTTTAGGGGATAGTTACATTAATGTTCTAATAATACTTTTCATAGAATTATATAAAACGTCTTAAATCAACTTAATGCTAATCATTTATTTATTACCATCATTGATAAAAATAATGTGTAGGCTCAATACGTTTGCCAATGGTTAAATTAATTGCCCCCTTGCAAATGTTTTATGGCTTCTTCTAGATTGCTACATTGGGGAAATAATACTGCAATTTTGGTAAAGTGTGTGCAATCCGTATCGTGGATATTTTTAGTTTGAGTTTTGTATGATAGTGATGAGTCTTATTTTATGGTATAGAGCTTTTTTGGCGATATCTCCGTTATGCTATCTTGCTAAAAACTTACTCCAAAACAGAAATAATAAAAAACTCGTTTAATTTAGATAACATGGTGAAAATAGCTTAATGACTTATAAATAATTATAATTGTTTTTATTTAAGATATTAGCATGATTTTTTGAAATCTTAGAATACTTTTATCTTTTTATTAATAGGTAATTGTTAGAAGGATAGATAATATGAAAAGGAAAATATTGAGTGTTACTCTAGCTATTATGGCTTGGTTTGGTGCAGTTTTTTTGTTAATGCCTATCAAATTGATTGCCCACAAAACATCAAGGCTAAAGAAGAAGTTGAAAACAGGCCTAATGGGTGGGAGGTTTCTGATGATATAAATAGTTTAACTATATCGTTTAGTAGCATGATTGTTTATCACGGTAAGCCTTCTAGAAAGGTCAGTTTAAAACCAGCAAAAGGATGGGTTGAAGGTAAGAAACATGAGTTAATATGGGAAGTCGATTTTAAAGCTGATGTTGAACCTTATTATGTTAGTTGCTCTTATAATGGCAGTAGAATTGAGCTAATAAAAAAAATTGATTTATCAATGAAAAGTTGTTGGGCTGATTATTTTGAAGATGAACAAGGAAAAAAAGGAACACTTACCTGTAGCACAAGTGAAGCAAAAGATTTGCATTAGTTGAAATATGGGATTTGTTGTTATATGTAATAGCTGACAACTTAAATCCCTTTTAGACTATTTATTGTGCTGTCACCACCAACGGTAAAAATGGTGTGTTGGGCCAATTCCGTTACCAATATTTAAATTATCAGCATGGCTAATGGCTCCTTGCAAATAATTTTTAGCCTGCATTACAGCTTCTACTAAATTATATTTGGGTAATAATGCGGCAATTGCTGCAGATAGTGTGCAACCTGTTCCGTGAGTATTTTTAGTTTGAATTCGTGGAGAAGTTATTCTTATTACATTATCTTGGGTTATCAAATAATCAGGGCTTTGACTACCTGACAAATGCCCGCCTTTCATTAAAACCGCTTTGCAACCCAATTTGAGTAATTCATCCCCTTGCTTTTGCATATCATCTTCGTTTTTGGCCTCACCACAATCAAGTAGTGCTGCTGCTTCAGGAATATTAGGAGTAACAATGGTTGCTAAGGGTAATAATAACTCACGAATAGCAGTTATGGCATCAGATTTGAGCAGGGGATGTCCTCCTTTAGCTATCATTACAGTATCTAAGACGATAGCAGGAATAGCATTTGTGATAAGAAGATGGTGAACTGCTATGACTATCTCTTTATTCATTAGCATTCCCATTTTTACACTATTAATTTGAATATCTTGATATAGCGTATTGAATTGAGCTGCAACAAATTCAGGGGTAATGGCTAATACCGCATCAACCCCTCGTGTGCTTTGTGCCGTTAATGCAGTGATAACTGACATGCCATAAGCCCCGAGTGCCGAAAAAGTTTTTAAATCGGCTTGAATTCCTGCGCCACCGCTGGGATCTGACCCAGCAATGGTTAATGCAATTGTTGTCATAATGTATGCCCTATTTAGCCTTCCTGATTTGAGTAATGAGCGATAACGTCGCTTGCTCAATATCTTGTTTACCACAAATAGCTGAAACCACAGCAACGCCGTCGATACCTGTTTGAATAACGTTAGTCACATTATTTTCATCAATACCGCCAATAGCTACAGCAGGACATTGCTTTAGTTCTATTAGTTCAATTAATTGTTCGGTTCCCAGTGCTACTGCTGCATCTTTTTTCGTTGCGGTTGGAAAGATAGGACCAATACCAATATAATCGACCTTATGCCATGGAACGCTATCAAGTTGACGTCGATTAGCGATCGAAAACCCTAACCATTTATCTCTACCAATTAATTGACGAGTAACATCAACAGGAAGATCACTTTGTCCAATATGTACACCATCGGCGTCAACCGCTAAAGCAATATCGACATGATCATTAATAAACAGTGGTACGGGTGTTTCATTCAGCGCTTCTTTCAATGCTAATGCGGCATAATACCAATCTTTACCGCTAAACTTATGTTCAGATCTTAACTGTACTGCAGTTGCCCCATTAGAAACAGCAATTTTTGTGGTATTTACCATGCCACTAATACCACCACATAATAATGGATCAAGGACTAAATAAAGAGTTAAATCTAATTGCTTTTTCATCTTGTTCCTTATTGATGCAATGAATTAAACAGAGATAGTTGATCTAGTAGTGATACCGCAAAGGTACCTAATCCTTGCTGTTTATTGGCAAGTTGACCTGCTTTTTTCATCATAAAACAAGCTGAGGCGGTAGCTGATAAAGGATCTGATGAATTGGCAATAAAAGCAGCTACCATAGCAGATAGTGCACAGCCTGTTCCTGTTACTTTTGTTAAAGCAATATCGCCACCAGTGATGCTATATAAGATGTTGCCATTAGTGATATAATCAATATCCCCCGTCATTGCAACAATCGTTTGATATTTTTGTGCAAGTGCTTTGGCTGCATGTACAGCAGATGTCGTTGAGTTTTGACCATCAGGTCCTTTCGATGATCCATTTTCACCATTTAGTACTAATATTTCTGATGCATTACCGCGTATGACTGTTGGCTTTAATGATAGTAATTGACATACAATTTCAGTTCGATAATTAAGCGCCCCCCCCACAGCGACAGGATCAAGCACCCATGGAGTTTGTGTTTGCAAAGCTTGGATTGTTGCTAACAACATACTTTTGGCTGTGCTACTGTGAATGGTGCCAATATTAATCAATAAACTATCCGCAATGGTGATAAATGACTCCACCTCTTGCTTGGCAATAACCATTGCTGGTGATGCACCAATAGCGAGTAACACATTTGCGGTAAAATTTTGCACCACATCATTTGTAATACAATGCACTAATGGGTTTTGTTGTTTTACATGATAGATAAAAGGAGTTGCTTGTACTAATTGAAATGGTTTGTTTTCTAACATATTTATTCCCTGTTATTTTAGAACTAAAATATTGGGAAGAATTTGCCAAATTAAAGCTAAGATGGCTTAGACTTCCCTACGCTGGCATAACCCAGATCAGGTTCAACGGGTAAAATCTCAGTTTTTTGTCAAAACAAAAAACACCCCGAGTCAAAATTTGTTCATCCATTATGAACTGACTATCAGTTTTTAACAAACTATTGTAATAACTTTTCAATATCTGTTATTGCCTTTCTGTCTGGCAAAAAGATGATTAGATGATCATTATCTTCTATCATCAAATCAGTATTAATAATAATCACATCTTCACCACGAACAACAGCTCCAATTGTTGCACCTGAAGGCAGTTTTAAGCCATTAATATTTTTGCCCACCAGTTTTGATGTATCATTATTGCCTTTGGCAACCACTTCGATAATTTCAGATTCGCCTTGCCTTAGCGAAACGACTTTAACCATACCAGTTTGTCTTACATGACTTAATAGTTCTGAAATGGTGGCATGTTGTGGCGATATTGCGATATCAATCACACTATCATTAATCAATTCAAGGTAGGCTTGGCGTTGAATTAGTACGATCACTTTTTTTGCGCCCATTCTTTTGGCAAGCATAGATGACATGATATTGGATTCATCGTCACCTGTGACTGCAATAAAAAGATCGGTAAGCTCAACTTGCTCTTGTGAAAGTAATTCTTGATCAGATGACTCACCATGCAACACTGTGGTATTAACCAGTTGCTCGGCAATGAGTTCGGCTCGCTCAGCATTGCGTTCAATTAACTTGACTTGGTAATCATTTTCCAAACGCTTTGCTAAAGCGACAGCAACACTACCACCACCACTAATAATGATTCGCTTATAAGGTTTTTCTAATCGTTGTAGTTCGCTGGTTACAGCTTTGATATTAACTGGTGGCGTAATAAAATACACCATATCTCCCGCTTCAACCAAGGTTGAGCCAAGCGGACGAATAAAGCGGTTTTTACGATAAATAGCAACCACTCGCGCTTCAACATGAGGTAAATGTTCTTTGAGCTCGGATAATTCACTGCCAACTAAAGCACCGCCATAATAAGCCGTTACCGCCACTAGACACACTCGGTTATCATAAAAAGAAGCAAATTGCAATGAGCCAGGGTATTGAACTAATTGACTTATATGATTGGTGATAAGATTTTCTGGGGCAATGATATGATCGATATTAATACAGTCTTTATTGAAAAAAGGATAATTTTCATCATTATATTCAGGCGCTCTAATGCGAGCCACTTTTTGTGGAATACTAAATAAGACATGACCAATTTGGCAGGCCATCATATTGACTTCATCAGAGTTAGTTACAGCAACAAGCATATCGGCCGATTCAGCGCCAGCACTTTCTAATACCTGAGGATAGGATGATTTTCCACAAATTACCTGTAAATCAAAACGCTCTTGTAGCGATTGCAATCTATCATGATCTTCATCCACCACAGTAATATCGTTTTGTTTTTCGGTAACAAGATATTCCGCAAGTGCACTACCTGTTTGTCCTGCACCAAGAATAATAATCTTCATAACTAGCCTATATATTTAGATGGCTTTAACCATTATCCATTTACTTAGTATATTAAAGCCATTGCATATCATTCATTTTTTAGTCGCAATCTGTTATTGATTTTGCAATTATACAAACCCGATTGCATCATAGACTTTTTTCAACGTTGGCTCGGCTTTTGAACGTGCTTTTTCAGCTCCATCTTGCATGATTGAAAATAGATAATGTTCATCGTCACGATACTCATGATATTTAGCTTGCAAGGTAGTTAACATATCAATGACTTGCGTTGCAACTTCTGTTTTGAGGTGACCATACATTTTACCTTCAAACTCTTTTTCAAGCTCGGCAATAGGCTTACCTGTCACACCAGTTAAAATATCAAGTAGATTTGAAACACCAACTTTATTTTTAACATCATAGCGTACTACTGGTGGCTCATCAGAATCAGTCATTGCACGTTTGATTTTCTTCTCAATATCTTTTGGATTTTCGAGTAAACCAATCACATTATTACGGTTTTCATCTGATTTGGACATTTTCTTAGTCGGCTCTTGCAATGACATAACGCGCGCACCAACCCTGGCAATGAACGGCTCGGGAACAGTAAAAATATCACCATAAAGCGCATTAAAACGCATAGCAATATCACGCGATAATTCAAGATGCTGTTTTTGATCATCACCAACAGGAACTAAGTTTGCTTGATAGAGTAAAATATCAGCAGCCATAAGTACAGGATAATCAAATAGCCCTGCATTGATATTCTCTGAATGGCGTGATGACTTATCTTTAAATTGCGTCATACGGCTAAGCTCACCAAAATAGGTGTAGCAATTTAAAGCCCAGCCTAACTCTGCATGTGCAGGCACATGCGATTGTACAAAAATAGTGCTTTTTTGCGGATCAATACCACAAGCTAAATAAAGGGCTAGTGTATCTAATGTGGCTTTACGTAATTTGTTTGGATCTTGACGTACGGTAATTGCATGCTGATTAACAATACAATAAACGCAATCATATTCGTTTTGCAAAGACACCCAATTTTTTAAAGCACCTAAGTAGTTGCCAAGTGTTAGTTCCCCTGATGGCTGAGCGCCACTAAATACAATCGGTTTACTCATAATTTCTTCCTAATTTATACTCATTATTTTTTTGCATCAGCTTTTGGCTGAGGTAGAATTGTTAATATATCTTTAAAATCGTCAAATAAAAAATCGGGATTACTAGTAGCAATTGAAACGCCATAGTTATAGCCATAGCTTAAGGCAACAGTTGGGCAGTTAGCATTTTGCGCAGCAGTGATATCGTTTTTCGAATCACCAACAAAAAGTAACTGATCGCTAAACAATCCAAATTTCGCCATTACTTGATACAAAGGAGCTGGGTGTGGTTTTAATTTGATCACATCGCCACCGCCAAGTACTAGCGAAAAGAACTCTTTTATGCCTAGTGACGCTAGTAATGCAGGTAAAAATTGGGCTGGCTTATTGGTCACTAATGCAAGTGGATAATGATTATCATAAAGCACTTTTAAAGTTTCTTTAACATTCGGAAACAGCCTAGTTTCGACATCAATAACTTTATCATAATGTTGGTTAAATAATATCTTGGCTTTGGCAAATTGTTCTTTTGATGGCTCAATAGTAATGGCTTTAAAAACGCGTTCTAGCATGATATCAATGCCATTACCAACGAAATTTTTGATCTGCTCATTGCTGATCGTTGGTAAATTCAACTCTGCCAACATATTTTGTGTAGCCAGTGCCAGTCCCGGCACACTATCAACCAATGTACCATCTAAATCAAATGCGATTGCTTGAATATCTTTTAGTTTATTCATGTATCACTCCTGCTAACTCTTTACGCATGGCATCAATGACGGTTTTATAATCAGGCTGGCTAAATATGGCGGAGCCAGCAACAAACATATCTGCACCTGCTTTAGCTATTTCAGCAATATTTTCTACTTTTACCCCACCGTCAATTTCTAAACGAATATTTAATCCTGATGCAATTATACGTTGTTTAACTTGGTGTAATTTTTTCAAGGTTGCGGGAATAAAAGATTGCCCCCCAAAGCCAGGATTAACGCTCATCAACAAAATAATATCAATTTTGTCCATGACATAATCTAAATAATCCAGCGGAGTGGCTGGATTTAATACAATACCTGCCGTGCAACCATGATCTTTAATTAATTGTAATGAGCGATCTAAATGAATCGTCGCTTCTGGATGAATAGAGATATTAGTAGCACCAGCTTTAGCAAATGAGGCTATTAGCTCTTCAACAGGGGATACCATCAAATGCACATCAATAGGTACGCTAATGCCATAATCTCGCAGTGCTTTACAAAACATCGCCCCCATTGTTAGATTAGGTACAAAATGGTTATCCATAACATCAAAATGGATAACATCGGCTCCGGCGTCAATGACCTTTTGCGCATCTTCACCAAGGCGCGCAAAATCAGCTGACAATATTGATGGAGCAATAATAAATTTTTTCATAACCTACCTCATGATAACCCATTTTATATTCAAGCCTGATTATGACTTTTTATAGAGAGCTAAAATCTCATCAATTTTTTTACGACCCTCACCTGCACAGCTAATTGAACGACGCATTTCTGCGCGATAAAGCTCGCTTGCTTTGCTATAAAGAGTCATTGTGTAATCAGTATAATGATTAGATACTAGCACGGGTATATTCTTTTTATATGCTATAGTTTCAGCCAATTTCGACAAGTTTTTATGTTCTTCAAATCCAAAAATATTTGAATAATAAGCTGTAAACCCTACTGATTGATTTGGGGGTATGTAGGGCGGATCACAATAAATAACCGAATTTCTTTCTGCCTTCTTCATGACCTCATGATAAGGTGCGCAAATAAATTTCGCTTTTTGTGCTTTTTCTGCAAAAAAATAAAGTTCTTTTTCAGGAAAATAAATGGTTTTATAACGCCCAAATGGCACATTAAATAATCCACTATTGTTATAACGACATAGGCCGTTATAACAATGTCGGTTTAAATAAACAAATAATAATGATCTAAAATATCGATCTTTACTATGATTAAATACATCTCTAAGCTGATAAAACGCATCAGGTTGATTATTTTGAGTAGTAAAAAGCAATCTGAGATCACGAATAAATTGATCTGGAGTTGATTGTAACAAGGTATATAGTGAAATTAAGTCTTGATTGATATCCGCTAAAATATAGTTTTCGTAGTTTGTATTTAAAAACACAGAACCAGCTCCGACAAAAGGCTCAATCAATAGATCGCCTTCTGGAAGATACCGTTTGATTGTGTCCACAAGCTCATACTTTCCTCCAGCCCATTTTAAAAAGGCTCGTTGCTTCTTCAACGGATACTCCTATTTGTCGTTGATTGGATAAATAAACGATATTACTTATTATTTTTCTATTTTTTCTTTATTAACAACCGCACCCGATTTAACCCATGGTTTATCTTTTAAGAGTGCTGATGGTAAAGATTTAATAGCTTTACGTGCTTCATTAGCTGATGAATAATCACCTTTTACTAAAATAAACCACGTTCCTGAACTATATTCAGTTTTATATATATGGTAATTAGTTATATTGTTTTGTTTAATAAATTTTTTCAACCCCTCAACTGATTTGGATGCACTTAGCTGAATAACATAATGATCATTACTTATTTTAATTTTTTTTCCTAAATCAGCTTTTTCTTCTTTACGATTAACTGTTTTCTTATCATGATCATTATTATTTTTCTTAGTATTAGTTGATTGTGAAATATTTATATTATTAGAAATACTAGCGTTAGTTCTTCTATTTTGTGTTGTAATAGTATTAGAGTGTCCCTTAACCTCAGAATTTAGATTATCTATTGAGCTTAAACTATCATCTGTATTATCAGAACTTTCAGTTTGAGATCCATTAACAACTGCGCCACTTTGCCCATTTGAAATCAAACTGTTAGTTTCTTCTGTTGTCGTAACATCATTAACGGTAGGTGATGTTAATGCTGTTACTTCATTTTTGCGAGAAGAGTAAAAAATAATCAAGCCAAGCAATAATAGAAAAATAATGGCTACCGAACCGAAGATAACTAATTTTTTCTTTGGAAAATTTTGAAGAAGGTTTAGCAACTTTAATGAAGGCGTAGAGTCCTTACTCGGTTGCTCTAAAATATAACGGTCATCTTTATCTACACGCATACTTACTCCTTAACCTATAAAAAGGTTTATTACTTCATTAATAGCTATTACATCCAAAATAAGTTGCTTAAATCTGTTCTATTTTATCAATAATATAACTGGCAACACCTTTGGCACTTTGTTCATCAGTTTTAATGGTAATATCGGCAATTTCTTTGTAAAGAGGTTCACGTTCACCTGCAAGTTCTTCATAAAGCTCACGAGGTGTGTTACCACCTTGCAGTAATGGACGGCGTTTATCTTTTTGTGTTCTTGCCATTTGCTTTTCAATGGTTGTTTCAAGATAAACAACAATTCCACGTGCTGACAATCGGTTGCGTGTCTCTTTTGATAAGACAGAACCACCACCAGTTGCCAGAACTACGCCTTGTTTTTCAGTCAATTCGTTAATGACTTTTTCTTCTCTGGCACGGAATCCCTCTTCTCCTTCTAGGTCAAAAATCCATGCAATATCGGCTCCAGTACGTTTCTCAATCTCTTGATCTGAGTCAAAAAAATCCATGCCTAACTGTTGCGCAATTTGTCGGCCTATTGTGCTTTTTCCTGCCCCCATAGGGCCAATTAGAAAGATATTTCGCTTTTCTGCCATTGTAGTTTCATCATCTATTAATTTTGGTTAAAATATACAACACAACATCAATTTTAGTTGATTAAAAATCATACAAAATTCAATTGTGTAACTTTTCCTTTGATCTCCGTCTAACGACAAAAATTTAGGTCGGTAATTATCTCAATAGATAGCACCTTTTGGCAATAGGTATTTATTAATAGTTTTAGCTAATACCAGCTTGATGCAAATCATGAATATTTAAAGCACCGACTAATTCACCCTCATTGTTAACGACTGGTGCAGCGGTAATATTGTGATCATTAAAGGATTTTAATGCTTCAACCGCTTTCCAATTATCAGGGATAAGGTATCCTGGGCTGGTCATAACATCCAAAATACTATCTTGTAATGTACCATTTTTCAATAATAACCGACGTAAATCGCCATCGGTAAATACTCCAATTATTTTATTATTATTCTGACAGATTGCAACTAAACCTACACCTGTTCGACTTAATTCTAGCATAGCATCAAGAACCGTTGCTGTTTGTGGAACTTTAGGTATTCGATCGCCTGTTCGCATCACATCTCTGACATGATTAAGTAATTTAGCACCTAAACTACCTGCTGGGTGGGAGCGAGCAAAATCTTCTTCTCTAAAGCCTCGAGCTCGCATTACAGCAATCGCTAGCGCATCACCCATCAATAATGTGTTGGTTGAACTTGATGTTGGCGCTAATCCCATTGGGCATGCTTCTTTTTCTATCGAGATATTTAAAATAGCTTGAGCTGATTTAGCCAATGGCGAATCAACTCCGCCCGTAATTGCAATTACGGGTACATTCATTGTAGCGAGGATCGGCAGAATAATATTAAATTCTTTTGCCCGTCCGGAATAAGAAATTAAAATAGCCACATCATTGGCTGTTACCATGCCTAAATCGCCATGCAATGCTTCCGAAGGATGCATAAAAAAAGCGGGGCTGCCCGTGCTTGCTAACGATGCAGCAATTTTTTTCCCAATATGTCCTGATTTCCCAATACCTGAAACAACAACCTTACCTTTGGTGGTTAAGATAAGTTGGCATGCATTAATAAAATCTTTGCCAAGCCGATTAGGTAACTTTTCCGCTTCTTGTAACTCTAGTTCAAGAACTTCTCGACCATATTGTAATAATTTATCCATTTTCAATTAGCCTGTCGAATAAAAAAATCAGTGTCCAGTGAATGTATAATCGGTAAATAAAAGTAATCGATTATAAAAGCTAAACTATTATCAGTTTAACAATTAACGATCGAATATTCAAAAAAAGAAAGTCTTTTTATCAAAACTTTTCAGGTAAACAGGTGCTTGAAAGTAAATATGAGTTCACAACATTAGAGTAACTTAAAGTCCGAAAGCAACTTTTACGCCTAATGTAGTTAAAATGGTACCTAATAATTTATCGAAAATAGTTTGAATTTTAAAATAACGCCGTTGTATTGTTTGATTTTGAAAAACAAACACCACAAAAGGCCACCAAAAAAAGGCTTCAATCCAAATGATAAATGCAATGATAAGTTTACCAATCGTTGATGATTCAGCATCAAGCATTTGCGTAAAAATTGCTAGAAAAAATAACGTTGCTTTAGGGTTAAGTAAATTACATAAAAAACCTTGCGTAAAAGCCAATTTTGTTGAAATTAGCTGCTTAATTGGTTGTTTGCCAACTAAGCAAGTGGTCGCATTAGAGGCAAATAATGCTTTAAAGCCAAGCCATATAAGGAAAGCGGCACTGGCATAGCATAGCGTGTTATAGAGCAATGGAATGGTGCCAATCAACACCGCAAGACCAGCAACGCAATAGCTCATATGAATCAAAATAGCAGTGATCACATCTAAACAAGTAAATAATGCTGTTTTTCGGCGATAATTTAAACTGTTTTTAACACTAAAAAGAAATCAGGTCCAGACGGAATCATCCCCAAAAAACAGGTCGAGCCAACTAAAAGCAATGTATCCAACTCCATTTTCGGTACCTATTTAAATACCTGTGCTGAATTATTGATCGTTGCGATATTGGCTTTATTTTTTTCAATAAACTGTTTTTTATCAAAATTAGGGGCAGATAAATAGTCAGTTAGAAATTTGCCATTACTTGCAACTTGTGCCCCATTTAAAATTAAACGAGGCAAATCAATTTGGTAAATGGTTTGATCGGGTGTTTTTTGTAGATCTTGTATACTTGCGTTAGTTAATAGATAAAGCTTGCGCTCTTTTTGTGAAAGGCGATTAATGGTTGGCGTGCCAGATCCCATCATTAAATGATCTGGGAAAATATAAAATACAGTGTTTTCTAATACCCCTTCATCTTTTAATTGTTGAATAAATAACCCTAAATTATGATCTAATGAAGCAGCAACAAAAGACATATTATCTGGTTTGGGTGAAATAATTGATTTCATTCTTTCGTCATCAAAACCATTTGGAGCATGAGTTGAAACGGTTGATACAAATAAGGCAAATGGTTGGTTATTTTGACGCATTTGCGTAATCTGTTTTTGCGCAACATCAAAAATATCTTTGTCATATAATCCAAATGGTGCTGTTGGGTATTGCCCAACGTAATTTTTTTCCGAAATGACTTGCATACCCAAAAGCTCAGCAGTATGCCCAATACCAGCAAAATCAGGACTAGGCATCACATAACGGGTTTGATACCCAGCTTGTTTTAGCACATCACCCAAACTAACTAAGTTTGTTTGGTTTGCACGCATTAATGGGGATGTTGTGTAACCGCCAATTAAAAATGGCATGCCGGTCATATAAGTATACATGGAAGCAGTCGTCCAAGTGCTTCCAGTGCTCATTGGCATATTGGCAAAAAAAGTATAATCTTGGCAAAGATGTCGTAAATTAGGTGTAATATCTTCAAAGTCGAGAAAACCTTGTTCAAACGATTCTAATGATAACACAATAATATTTTTACCTTGTTGGCTAACAAGCTGGTTTTTATTGATGTAATTAGTCATATTGAGTGATTGCAATGCTTGCTCAAATGGTTCGCGCGGAGCACTAGTAACCTGATATATTTCATATAACCGGCTTAATGGTCCATTGTGGTAACTAATTGAAAATATAGCGATAACAGCGAGTAATATGCGAGGCAATAATCGGTATTTTCCTTTACACCAATTAGCGAGTTTTAATAGTAAAAAAATGAAAGAAAAAAAGACTACAATGACCAGAACGGCTTGCAATTTAAAAATAAATAGCCCTTCTATAATATCATTTATATTTAAATTCACATAAAACTGATAATCAATAAATCCACCACTAAAGTAGATAGAAGTTAGCTCCATTACAATAAAAATCGTTAATAAAGTTACGTTTAAAAATTGCCATTTTTTCTTTTTAAAGAGCGAGGCAAAAACAATTGTGATAATAAAAAGAGGTAAAACAATGAATGTCGATAATGGCATAAGATTTGTTACTCAATTTCTCAAAAATCAATTTTGCTAAAGTATATACTCAATACATAAAAAAATAAAAATATCGCTTAATGCTGTTTAATTTATCACATTATCTTCATAGCCTAACTTGAAAAGTGCTAATGGCAAAAGCAGACTTTTCATATATCAAATGATAATTATTAGCATTTGATGTTGATAATTGAAACCGTTAGCAATAAGATATCGCCAATAATGTCAAATAATTAGGTATTACTATGTCGTGTTATGTACGAAAATTAGCTTTAATTCTATTATCATCGTTGATTCCTTTCGCGTTATGTTATGCCGATATTTCATTACCTAAGCCACAAATAAAAGATGGAATGAGCTTATTTGAAAGCTTAAAAAAACGTGCTTCAACATCTGGTGGCGGGTTTCCTACTGGTAAGATTTCTGATGAGGAACTTTCACAAGTGCTTTGGGCAGCAAGTGGGTTGAACCGAGGTAAAACAGGATGGACAGTACCAATGGTTAAAGGTAAGCCACCTTATGTACGAATTTATATTGCTGGTGAAAAAGGCACTTTTTTATATGAGTGGGAAGGTCATTATTTAAGAGAAATTAATAATAAAGATATTCGCGCCGACATTGGTTTGCAAAATTTTACTAAGCGAGCCGCCTATTCATTAATTTTTGTGTCAGATGCTAATGTATTGGCTGATATAAATCCCGAAGAAAGTACTCACTTTAATTATACTGCTGTTGGCGCAATGAGTCAGAATGCTTATTTAGCTGCGGCAGCATTGAAATTAAATGCTCGTTATATTCATTCCATCAAGTCAGATGCCATAATTCAAGTGTAAATACCCCAAACTTAGTACACAACTCACGTAGAAAATTAAGCTGCTTGTTTTAGTGTTTTGTATTCAATCGGTGTCATGTTATTTAATGCCTCATGCGGTCTTTCGGTATTATAAATCGTTAACCATTCTTCGGTTATTCTCCTTGCTTGAGCTAAGTTGTTAAAAAGATATAAATCGAGTACCTCAGTGCGATAGGTACGATTAAATCGTTCAATATAGCCATTTTGATATGGGCTACCGGGCTGGATATAATCAATGGTTATATCATGTGATTTAGCCCAGTTTATAAAGGTTTTTCCTGTAAATTCTGGCCCATTATCGACCCGTATTTTTAATGGATAACCATGATATTCGGCCAGTTTATCTAAGTAACGGGTAATCCTTCCTGCCAGTAAGCTTACTGCAATATCAATACCTAACGCCTTACGATTAAAGTCATCGATAACATTGAATGTCCTAAAGCGACGTTGATTACGACTACTGTCACTCATAAAATCCATTGACCAACATTCACCTTGTTTATTGGGGACTAATAACCTTTCCGGGCATCGTGGAGGAATGCGTTTTTTACGCTTTACCCTGAGATTAAGCTTTAATTCACAATACACCCGATATACCCGTTTATGATTCCATTGATAGCCGAGCTTTCTGATACGATTAAAACATTTAGGAAAGCCCCAGCGTAAATGCCGGTCTGTGATAGCATTCAACACCGAAACAATCACCGAATCATCCTGTAACTTAGCTTGATAATAGTAAGCACAACGGCTTAAACCAACAATGGCACAACTCATAGCAATAGTAACTGAATGATTTTGTTGTAGTTGCTGTGCCCACGTTTTACGTGCCCCTGTTGGCACTAAAGCTTTTTTATGATATCTTCCTGAAGCTGAGATTTTAAGCTCAGTTCGGCAAACATCTGCTTAAGCTTGCGGTTTTCCGCTTCTAGCTCTTTTAAGCGTTTAATATCCGATGTTTCCATTCCGCCGTATTTTTCTCGCCATTTATAGAAAGTTGAATTACCCATGCCATATTTACGGCACAGTTCTTTAACGGGAATACCCGCTTCAGCTTCTTTCAAAATAGCGACGATTTGATGTTCAGTCATTTTTTTCATAATTGAATCTCTTTTACTTTTATCATAGAGAATTTTCTACTTTTTTGCTGTACTATTTTAGGGGATAGTTACAAGAACACCACGCTGAAAGATTGGATATTAAGTAATACAAGCCATGGTACGCTTGAAAAATTAAGCGATAAATTGTGGTTATAGCAGGTTCCCGAGAATGAACTTGATAATATCAATTATTTTCTTGGACAATTGGGATTATTAATATCATGGAAATTAACCACGCCAGAGCCAGAAAAACCTAGACGCAGGCTACCTTAAAATAGAATAATTGACGACAAATAAACAACCGTGCTTATATCAAATCCTTGCATTAAAACAGCAAGGATTGCCCTTTTTACTCTATCATTTTACACCACTTAAAAAATCAAATAAAATCAATACTTTTTCTGAACAATTATTATAAAAAACACAATAACTTTTTAGTCTACCCAAAGGCTGTTTTTGCTATATCAGCAGGACTACACTATAATCGTTACCGCTATGAACTTATTTGCCGACCAATCACTTTTCAATCCAATAAATCAATCATTACGACAAGGCATAACCCACCTTGGCTGAGTTTGATAAAGTGATATCAGTTACCTCCGATTTGATAGGGTTTATCAGGATTAAGCAGTCTATTTTATGTATGGGGCAGTGCATCATAAGATAACCTTGTCGCAAAAGGAGTAACGTTATTATTTACTATTATTTCGCTAAATAAAAACTTTAATAAAATCAATGGTTTTTCTGAATAATTTTTATCATATTCGATTTGCCGTTCTTTCTGCTACATCATAGCACTTTTTCCTTATATCATACATCAAGTTTAGCGCAACTAAACGTGCACCTAACACCCAAATAGTTAGCTATTTTCAGCTAATGAGAGAGGAACTTTAGATAAGGTATACTCCACCACCTGTTGTTGGAAATGGTGTTAAATGCTGTAGCATAATAGGTTCCTCTATGATTTTTATTTATATCATAGAGGTAGTATTTGTCGGTTTTGGGGATGAAAATCAAGTTCAACCTTATTGTATTGAAACGATATTTTGACATGAAATAAAATAAATCTTTTAGCAACTACCTTGTAGTATTTCTAATAGATTTTCAGCGGTTTTAATCGTTTTAATGCGATCGAGTGTATCTTCAGCAATTACAGCTTTTGTTAACTGTCGTAAAATATCGAGATGTTCATTAGCTTTCGCTGCGATGCCAATAACAACATAA